>NZ_CP061320.1:0-34575 GCF_018688495.1 Polynucleobacter sp. Adler-ghost | reverse complement strand
CCAGCTCCCCGGGGCTTATCGCAGGTTATAACGTCTTTCGTCGCCTGTAATCGCCAAGGCATCCATCATGTGCACTTATTCACTTGATCCTATAACGAGCACCATTGCTAGTACCTGTTACAGGTTTACTTCTACTTCTGACATGTTTGCCGTAATCCAAACTGTAAGTACTTGTTAAAGAACTTGGTAAAACTCGTTTGTATTACTGATTGATGATTCAATCTTTACCCTTATTACATTGTCAAATGTCCTCTCAAAGAAACATTTGACACTTTGCTTACTCAAATTTTTAAAGAACAGCCATAAATGGCAAAACTAAACGATTAAATATTCGCTTAGTTTTGACATTTAGATGATGGTGGAGGATGACGGGATCGAACCGACGACCCCCTGCTTGCAAAGCAGGTGCTCTCCCAGCTGAGCTAATCCCCCAACGTCCCACTAAATCTTGTTTCTGGCTGGTGGTGGGTCTGGTAGGACTTGAACCTACGACCCCTGCGTTATCAACACAGTGCTCTAACCAGCTGAGCTACAGACCCGTGGCTTTTATTGTCAACCGATAAGTGTGGGCACTAGAGCTCCAGCATCTTTCTCTAGAAAGGAGGTGATCCAGCCGCACCTTCCGATACGGCTACCTTGTTACGACTTTACCCCAGTCATGAACCCTGCCGTGGCAGTCGCCCTCCTTGCGGTTAGGCTAACGGCTTCTGGCAAAACCCACTCCCATGGTATGACGGGCGGTGTGTACAAGACCCGGGAACGTATTCACCGCGACATTCTGATCCGCGATTACTAGCGATTCCAGCTTCACGTAGTCGAGTTGCAGACTACGATCCGGACTACGATGCATTTTCTGAGATTAGCTCCCCCTCGCGGGTTGGCAACCCTCTGTATGCACCATTGTATGACGTGTGAAGCCCTACCCATAAGGGCCATGAGGACTTGACGTCATCCCCACCTTCCTCCGGTTTGTCACCGGCAGTCTCTTTAGAGTGCTCTTGCGTAGCAACTAAAGACAAGGGTTGCGCTCGTTGCGGGACTTAACCCAACATCTCACGACACGAGCTGACGACAGCCATGCAGCACCTGTGTTCACTTTCNCTTACGNGCACCTAATGTATCTCTACTTCGTTAGTGACATGTCAAGGGTAGGTAAGGTTTTTCGCGTTGCATCGAATTAATCCACATCATCCACCGCTTGTGCGGGTCCCCGTCAATTCCTTTGAGTTTTAATCTTGCGACCGTACTCCCCAGGCGGCTGACTTCACGCGTTAGCTACGTTACTCAGGATGTAAATCCCGAACAACTAGTCAGCATCGTTTAGGGCGTGGACTACCAGGGTATCTAATCCTGTTTGCTCCCCACGCTTTCGTGCATGAGCGTCAGTGTTATCCCAGGGGGCTGCCTTCGCCATTGGTATTCCTCCACATATCTACGCATTTCACTGCTACACGTGGAATTCTACCCCCCTCTGACACACTCTAGCTATACAGTCACAGGCGCCATTCCCAGGTTAAGCCCGGGGATTTCACGCCTGTCTTGTATAACCGCCTGCGCACGCTTTACGCCCAGTAATTCCGATTAACGCTNGCACCCTACGTATTACCGCGGCTGCTGGCACGTAGTTAGCCGGTGCTTATTCTTCAGGTACCGTCATTCCCGGACTGTGTTAGAGCCGGTGTTTCTTCCCTGACAAAAGAGCTTTACAACCCGAAGGCCTTCTTCACTCACGCGGCATTGCTGGATCAGGGTTNCCCCCATTGTCCAAAATTCCCCACTGCTGCCTCCCGTAGGAGTCTGGGCCGTGTCTCAGTCCCAGTGTGGCTGATCGTCCTCTCAGACCAGCTACTGATCGTCGCCTTGGTGGGCTTTTACCCCACCAACAAGCTAATCAGGCATCGGCCGCTCTAATCGCGCGAGGTCTTTCGATCCCCCGCTTTCCCCCTCAGGGCGTATGCGGTATTAGCACAGCTTTCGCTGCGTTATCCCCCACGATAAGGTACGTTCCGATGTATTACTCACCCGTTCGCCACTCGCCACCAGGTGCAAGCACCCGTGCTGCCGTTCGACTTGCATGTGTAAGGCATGCCGCCAGCGTTCAATCTGAGCCAGGATCAAACTCTTCAGTTTAATTCCTGTGATCCTTGCGGATCGTCGCACTCATTCAAGAAATTGACTTGGTAATAAAACCAAATCTTTTTACTGTCTATGAGTACTATTTATTTACATCTGTCCCGAAGGACTTGATGCTTTCACTTAGTACCCACAATTATCGGTTGACTAATTTTTAAAGAGGGCTGCGCGTTTTTTGTATTTCATAAAACGTTGCAGCAGAGAGATGAGACTTTATACCCTTTTTCAGGGTCAGTCAACACCTTTCGTAGTCTTTTTCTATCAAATAGCGATGTTTTTTCCTACTTTTAAAATAAACTCATTAAAAACAAGGGGATGGAGATAGAAAATATTTTCAATTTTTTTAAAAATATACGGGTTTTTATGGATAGGGTAGCAAATTCTGGGCAATTGTTCAGCTTTTTACTTTATTAATTGCCTTTCCTTATCTACATTTGCGATGATTAGGGAAAACCCTGTAATTAGCTCTCATTTCTGCTAATATATTGCTATGCACAATAAATTAGCAAATAGTCACTTACCCAGCAAGCCCTATGCGGCAGGCTTAGTCGTGCCAGTTCGCGAATTACATGCTGGCCATAGAGAGCGCATTCTTCAGCATCTTTTGCTGCTGAATGAGGAGGATCGTCATCTTCGCTTCGGCACACAAACTCCTGATGAGGTGATTCATCGCTATGTAGAAAACCTTAATTTCAATAGAGATACGATGTTTGGTAGCTTTGACTCCCAGCTTAACCTGGTTGGCATGGCTCATTTGGCATATTTACCTAAAACTGCAGGCCAGCCACTAGCTGCGGAGTTTGGCGTATCAGTGCTGCCTAATGGCAGGGGGCAGGGCATAGGTACAGCTTTATTAGCGCGCGCTTCAGTGCACTCACGCAATACTCGTATTGAAATCTTATTCGTACATTGCCTGGCAAATAACCGGGCGATGATGCATTTGGCACAAAAGGCGGGGATGCTCGTTGAGTACGCCTATGGTGATGCGGATGCTTACCTGAAATTACCGCCTGCAAATTCAGGCACGATTGTTGAGGAGGCAGCCAATGAGCAATGGGCTGACTTTGACTACGCACTTAAAGAAAACTTGAAGCACTCAAACGATGCCTGGTCTTGGCTTCTTGGAAAACCAGTCGCGCGCCCAACTTAATTTGCGCTAGGAGCTCCGCGCAAAATCCAACTTGTCAATATAGATACATCCGCATCGCTTAATTTCGTATTTGCCGGCATCGGTACAACACCCCAAGAGCCGGAGCCGCCCTTGCGAATTTTATTTTTCAGAAATTCTGTTGAGCCAGAATCGGTTGCATATTTTTTTGCAACGGATTGAAAGCTAGGGCCCACAATTTTTTTATCAACTGCATGACATCCCAAGCAAGCATTTTGCTTTGCAAGTACAGCCGCTTTAGTGTCGTCACTAGATGCCTTCGCGTTTAGCGAGCATAGCAAGAAGAGTGTGGTGAGTAAAAAAGATTTCAGATGTTGCATGGATAAATTCATTGCTCACCCTCCATCAAAGCACCCTACTGTTTTGGCATGGAGTTTGGCTGCGCTTCATCTGCCTTGCCTTGTTTTTCTAAGCGCGTCTTTTCTGCCTCAGAAATAATATCGAAGTAGACGTATACATCTTTAACACCATCAATATTGCTGGTGACTTTCTTGGCAATCGCTGCCTCATTTTGCGTCAGAATGCCCAGCAAATAAACACTGCTACCTTCAGCAACAATCGCCATTGAATTCGATGGGAGCTTGTCCGTGAAAATCATTTGGGTTTTGATTTTTGATTCGAGGTAAGAATCATTGGCACGAGCTGTAAAGGTGCTGTTTGGTCCTATAGCCAATTCATTAAAAACAGAGCGGGCGTTTTTCATTGCCTTTACAAAGGCGGCAGCTTGATTCTTAATATCGGCATCTTTCACCTCACCAGTCAACAATACCTTTTGATTGAATGATGTCACGTTGATATGCGCATCATCACCATAACGTTTGGCTAAAGCATTGCCGGCTTCCAACTCAATACCTTTATCGATTGCCTGTACAGCAGGCGAACGGCGATCTGCTAAAACACTTGCACCCGCAACAACACCACCCACGGCTAGGACTCCGCAACCCGATAAGAATGTGGAAATCAAAATCGCTGCAAGTAATTTGATGGTGAGTGTATTTCTCATATACGAACTTTCTGATTAGTGATGCTATTAATCGAGCAATAAATGATCTACGCCATCACACAGAGCGTGGAGCAAAACTAAATGTGTTTCTTGAATACGTGCGGTACGAGTAGAGGGTGCACAGAGGTGAATATCATCTGCATCCAATAGACTTGCAATTTTTCCGCCGCCATTACCAGTCAGGGCAATAATTTTTATACCCATCTTTTTTGCAGCCTCGATTGCCTTCACTATATTTTTTGAATTTCCTGAAGTAGAAATACCAATTAAGATATCGCCTTTTTTTCCAAGGCCGCGCACTTGCTTAACAAAGATCTCGTCATAGCTATAGTCGTTTCCTACTGCAGTCAAGATTGAAGTATCGGTCGTCAATGCAATCGCAGCCAACTCTTGTCGCTCTCTCTCAAAGCGACCAATTAGCTCGGCAGCGAAATGCTGGGCATCGGCAGCAGATCCGCCATTACCGCAAGCCATTATTTTTCCGCCAGCACGCAAACAGTCTGTCATGGCGACTATGCCGCGAGCAACCTGCTCAGGAAGTATTTTTTCAGCCGCTTGCTTTACAGCAATGCTATCTAAAAAATGTTGGGATGCGCGAGCGCGCAAACGTTCGAGGGTATCTTTATCCATCGCATTATTATGCGCCAAAGTAGAGGCAATATGTCTGCACTGCCCCTGAATTCAAAAGGGACGTATTCTCTTACTTATTAAAATCTCATTAGCAAAAGATTGCCCCATGGAATTAAGCTCCTTTGACTTTTTAAAACAGCAGGATCTGCCAGCCGGGTCCTTATATATGGTTGCTACTCCGATTGGCAATATGGGGGATATCACTTTGCGCGCATTGCATGTGCTTAATTCAGTGGATGGCATTGCCTGTGAAGACACCAGGCATAGCGCGCCCCTGCTACAACACTTTGGCATTCATAAGAAATGTGTCGCCTTACATGAGCACAATGAAATGACGGGCGCGCAAACCATTATTGAGCGCCTAGCTCAAAATGAACGCTGGGCCTACATCTCGGATGCGGGCACTCCGGGTGTTTCTGATCCAGGCGCAAGATTAGTAAACGCAGTTCAGAAAGCAGGCTTTCGAATTATTCCCATTCCCGGAGCTAGTGCAGTATCGTCCGCCATTTCTGCTAGTGGCTCAGTCATGCTGCCATCGGAAGGGCGCTTTCAGTTTCTTGGCTTTTGGCCAAATAAAGCCAAAGAGCGTGGCACACTCATTCAAGATATTCGTAACAATTTAAAAACGAGCATCTTTTTTGAATCGCCCCATCAAATATGCGACACCCTGACAACTCTAAGCAAAGAACTGGAGCCTGAGCGGCAGGTGCTAATAGGCAGGGAACTCACCAAAAAATTTGAGCAGCTGGTCACACTCACTGCCGTAAATATTCCGGAGTGGCTTGAGAAAGCAGAAAGTCTCAGGGGCGAGTTCATTGTCTTAGTTGCTGGCCGCCAAGCCAATACAGACGAAGCTCCCGAACATTCGGAGCTCTTGCTATGGGCCAATGCCTTAAGCCCTTACCTAGGTAGCAAAGAAATTGCCGCTGTTCTTGCCCAAGTACTTGGGCTCAGCAAAAAAGAGGCTTACCAGGTGGCCCTGGATGCCAAAGATCAAAATGGCAAGCAATAAAAAAGCTGGCTAGATGCCAGCTTTTTGTAGGCGCCAAAAAATTATTTAGCAGCGGAAGTCGCATCCTTGGGTTCTGCGGTTGGGCTGGCGTCTTTAAAATTCAATTGCGCCACAGGCTTAATGAGCTGCTCAGCAGATGCTTCCGAATCTGCTCGCTTGCCATTGTTTACGAACACCATCAATAAAAGAATAATGATGAGTGGTACAAAAAAGCTAGCAAAGACCATGATGATCAATTGTTTGGGTGACTTAATTAGACTGCCGTGTGCTTCGCTCATAGGACTTTTATCGTTAGACGGGTTGTAAGGTTGAATTTGAACCAATTATAACGAGACTGTATGGGATATAGGCACTTACAATACTGGAGTAAGCGAATTTCCTACAGGCGCCCGTAGCTCAGTGGATAGAGTATTGGCCTCCGAAGCCAAGGGTCGCAGGTTCGATTCCTGCCGGGCGCACCAAAACAGAGGGGTTTTTGACCTACATCATGCGTAAATTCGTGAAAAAGGCTATCATTTCTCCCTAACTTATTGATTCTTATCATGTCAAATCATCTAAATTCTGCATTATCCGAACCATCCATGGCCAATCCCTTGGCCCCAGATCTTCCATTGCCACACCGAAAAGTTATTCGCAGCTGGCTGATCCCTATGGCTCAAGGAGAAACAGCAAAAGCAATTGCCTTGCTGGCTCTGGACGCAGTTTTATGGCTTGCTTGTATCGCTGGCACTATTTTTTTTGAAAGCGTGCTGATCAAAATCATCTTGGGCCTAGTTGCTGGTTTTGTTACTGGTCGCATCTTCATCTTGGGTCATGATGCCTGCCATCAAAGCTACACACCCCACCGTGAACTGAATAAAGTATTGGGTCGCATTGCGTTCCTGCCGTCTCTAACCCCTTATAGCTTATGGGATGTGGGCCACAATGTAGTTCACCATGGTCAGACCAACCTCAAGGGCTTTGACTTTGTCTGGGCGCCATTATCAAAAGCAGAGTTTGATGCCCTTCCTGCATGGCGTAAGGCCTTAGAGCGTCTCTACCGTAGCGGTTGGGGTCCTGTTTTCTACTATCTTATTGAGATCTGGTGGAGACGTGAGTACTTCCCGAATGCCAAAAATAAACCTGGCGATCGTCCAATTTTCTTAAAAGATAATTTATTGGTAACTGGTTTTGCCATTATCTGGATTGCTTGTCTTATTGCTGGTGCCCTTGCCACTGGCCAATCTGTTTGGCTTGGCCTCATCACTGGTTTTGCCGTTCCCTTCCTCTTCTGGAATGGAATGATTGGGTTTGTAGTCTACGTACACCATACCCACACTTCAGTCTCTTGGTATGACAAGAAATCTGAGTGGTTGCGCGCCCAGCCTTTTGTATCCACCACGGTACATTTGACCTTTAATTGGATTTGGGGCTCTTTAATGCACCATATCATGGAGCATACCGCCCACCACGTGGATATGAGCGTCCCGCTATATCGCCTCCAAGAGGCTCAAAATACCCTGGAAACCATCCTTCCTGAGCGTATTTTTGTCCAAAAGTTCTCTTGGGCCTGGTATTTTGATACCGCTCGCAAGTGCAAGCTTTATGACTTTGAAAACAAGGCTTGGCTTGATTTTGATGGCAATAAAACGGCTGATTCTGTCAGAGTCGTCCTAAGCCCAGCCCCAGCGGGACAAAACGGGTAAAATAGAGCCTCTGTACAAGATTTGGATTACCCGGATTGCCCATGACTACCTCGACTCCAGCTGCTACCCAAGAAACCTCACAGAGCCTTAAGTTTTGCTCCTCATGCAGTCGCGAAAAGCGTCTGGAAGGTGGCACTTGGATTCCGACTAGCAATCGCAAGCAGCGCTGGATTTGTGCAAGCTGTTTATACAACCGCACACACCGTACCGGCTCAGCAAAAACCTAAGCCTCCAATTGGCGCCTTGAGACAAACGCTTTTGCATGACCAAATCCAAAATGCCTAGTTTGTTCAGGTAATTGATCTAAGCAAAACTCCTCATCAATTTGCGGGCTCGCAAATGGTCTCACCTAATCGAATAGAGTAGTTAGAATATTTTCTAATTTAGTCGAGATAAATAAAAAAGTGTGTAAATGGCTCGGTCACCTATGTGTGGCAATAAAGCTAATTACCGCCCACAGGATACATAATGAAAACTCAAGATACATTTAAATTCGCAGAAACACATGAGTGGGCTAGCATCGAAGATGATGGACTAGTATGGGTGGGTATTAGTAATCATGCACAAGAAGCTTTAGGCGATGTGATGTTTTTCCAAGCGCCAAAAATTGGCCAACAAGTGGAGCAGGGTGAAACCGTTGCTGCAATAGAGTCAGTTAAAGCAGCAAGCGATATTCATGCTCCCATTAGCGGTGAGATTATTGCGCTCAATGAAGAAATAGACTCCAGCCCTGAGGCTGTAAATACTCGGCCGTATGCAATTTGGTTATTTAAAATTAAACCAATATCAGCAGAGATGCTGAGCACCAATCTAAACAACTTGATGTCACTCACACAATACGAGTCTAAAGTAGGCGCTTAGATAGCAATCGGATCGCGCTCTACCAACCATCGAATACGTGATGCTTTACTAATTCTTCCCGTGGAATCTTGGCGTAATTCTTGATCTATTATTTCAAGCGTTTCTTGTAACACCTTGCGATTGCTTGACTCAATTAATAATTGGGCGCGCTCTGCACCCGCTACCCGCATAACTGGCTTAGGAACTGGATCGTATATCTTGAGTTCTTTTCCAATCAGGCCCTTAATTTTTATACGCCTCTTTAATTCATTTAAAAACCAAATCGCCTGATCCAGACTTTTTCCTTCAGCATGAATAAGCGCCTGATATGAGTAGGGTGGTAATTTTGCCTCTTCTCGTTCTTTAGCCGTAAATGCTAAAAATCCATCGACATCGTGTCTTAACAAATACTGAAATACCGGTGACTCTGGGTATTGTGTCTCGATATAAATATCACCCCCAGCCTCACCTTTTGTACCCGACCTTCCTGCTCGCCCTGCCACCTGTACTAGCTGCGCAAATAATCTTTCAGCCGCCCTAAAGTCTGCTGAGTACAGCCGACTGTCTGCGTCTAATACGGCGACCAATCCAATGTTTTGATAGTCGTGTCCTTTGGCAATCATTTGAGTACCAACGACAATATCAACATTGCCACTATGTATTTCTTCAAAGAGAGCTTCTGCTCCCTTGCTCTTTCTGCTTGAATCCGTGTCGACCCGCAGCACTCTTGCTTGTGGCCACATTTCTTCAATAGCATCCTCCAACTTTTGAGTCCCATGCCCAAGTGTTTTAAGATCTGCATTTCCGCAATCAGGGCAAAACTGTGGAATAGGCTTTACCAACCCACAATGGTGACAATTTAAAACTGATCTATTACTTAATGCGCCGGCCTTATGCATTACTGTATAGGTAGAGCATTGAGTACATTTTGATAACCAATTACATGCTGAGCAACTGAGTACTGGAGCGTAGCCACGTCTATTAATCAAAATCAAACTTTGTTTTTTTTCTGCAAGTGATTTGCTTATGGCATTTGCAAGCGTTTTTGTAATCAGACTTTTTTGCTTTGGCGCACCTGCATCACCCGGACTAAATTGATTTTGTGGCTCACGTGCATTAATTAAGTGCACACTAGGCAAGCTTGCGCCTTGGGCACGCTGATCAAGCCGAATATTCTCATAGCGGCCCGATTGAGCTGCCAACCAGGTTTCTAGTGATGGGGTAGCGGAAGCTAAGAGGATGGGGATTTTTTGATCGTGCGCTCGCCAGATTGCTAAATCTCTTGCCGAGTATCGAGTGCCGTCTTGTTGCTTATATGATGGGTCGTGCTCTTCATCTACCACTATGACTCGCAAATTAGGTATCGGCGTCAATGCCGCTAGCCTTGTGCCTAAAATAATTTGTGCTTTACCAGTCATTGCCTCATACCACGCAACGCCTCTTTTCTTTTCGCTGATACCACTATGCAATACCGCCATTTTTTTATCAGGGAAGTATGCTCTCACGCGTCTCTCGAGTTGCGGAGTTAAGTTAATCTCTGGCACTAGTAAAAGTACTTGGGCGCTCTCTTCTCTTAGGGCGCTTGCAAGCCAATTTAAAAAAACGGCTGTCTTCCCACTTCCTGTTTGACCCTGCAGCAATATTGCTCTAAATTGTTTTTCTTTTTGACCCTCTGCCAATAATTGACGAAGGGCGATCTTCTGTTCTGAATTTAATTGATCCAGCGTGATCAAGCCCTCTGTGGCAAGAGAAGAATTTTTTTTACTTTTCTTTTCCGCTGACTCCAGTTTTTTAGGTATCTTTTCCCATTCATCAGCCTTTTTCCACATCTGCGGAATGACTGGCAAAGCAGTTTCCCCTAAGGCATGGATGTAATACTGACTAGTAAAGCTCATTAATCTCAATAGAGCGGGGTCGAATACTGGGAGTGGGGCAAGTCGTTCTACGTATTTGAGTTTTTCAATCTCATATTCGGAGTGATTACTCACCTTTACTATCAGCCCAACTTCTTTAGACCTTGCAAAGGGGACCTCAACTACATTACCAATTTCGGGGAATCTGCCTAATTTTTCAATATCCCATAGGTAGTCAAAGCCCTGCACTAAAGGCTTATCTACTACCACCTGCACTACGATAGGTTTAGGGTTGTTTTCTAAAATTTGTTATTTCACCCTGTGGATAAGTCTGTGGATATCATTCCTTGTTTTGTATCTCTTCAGTTATTTTATAGGAATGCCATCTTGAATAGAAAATCAATATTTTATTAATTTTCATTACAAATCAATGACTTACAATGGTTTGTAAATGTAAAGTTTGATAATTCCTGCGAATCTCTCTGTATTTATGATTTTGCACATTTCTGTGCATAACTTTTTGCCGTAATATTGGCAAAGTTAGCAATTACTTGCGTCTACCGCACTGCCCGCAAGGCTTTTGACTTGGAGATTACCGCTTCGGAGAGAGCTGTTACGCTTTCAGGTGGGGTAAATTGGTTGATGCCATGACCTAAATTAAAGATGTGTCCATCCAGCGGATGAAGGCCTGGTTTTAGTGAGGGAGCGCTAGCCAAGCCCCCCAAAAGACCCTCTGCAGCACTTGCAATATGCTTCGGTTCTGAAAACAAAATTAGTGGGTCTAGGTTACCTTGCAAAGCCAGTGGCTTATTGATATCTAATAGCTGCTTACGGGCGCGACTTAAGGGCATAGTCCAGTCAATTGCAATAACATCTGCCCCAATTTGCGCCATATCGTTCAACCAAATACCGCCGCCTTTTGTGAACATAATAATTGGGATCTTGCGTCCCTCATGCTCTCGGGGCAGTAGTTCAACCACTTTTTGCATGGCAGCCAAGGACATACGCTGATACCAACCATCTGGAAGCAAGCCTCCCCAGGTATCAAATATCATGAGCGCTTGTGCTCCAGCTTTTACCTGCTCAATTAAGTAGGCTGCTACTGACTGGATATTAATCTCCAGAATATGCTCAAGTAAATCTGGTCGACTAAACATCATAGTCTTCGCATGACGAAAATCATCTGAGCCTGAACCATCAATCATGTAGCAAGCTAATGTCCACGGGCTTCCAGAAAAACCGATCAGCGGTACCCGCTGTTTGCCATCCTGAATCAGTGCCTTGCGAATTTCTGATACTGCATCAAAAACATATTTGAGCTGATTCATATCAGCAACTCGTAATTTTTTTACTGCCTCTTCAGTACGAAGGGGGTGCTCGAAACTAGGTCCCTCACCTGCAGTAAATTTCAGACCCAAGCCCATAGCATCGGGAATCGTCAAAATATCAGAGAATAAAATCGCTGCGTCTAAAGGGTAGCGATCCAATGGCTGAAGGGTTACCTCAGTTGCATAAGCTGGATTTTTAGCAAGTCCAAGAAAGCTACCTGCCTTAGCTCGGGTTGCGTTGTATTCTGGGAGATAGCGGCCTGCTTGGCGCATGAGCCAGAGCGGCGTTTGATCAACCGCTTCGCCCAAGCAGGCTTTTAAAAATCGATCGTTAGACAACAAGGAAATATCCGACTCTTATTTTTTACGGCGGAAACGAGCAATAGCTGCCAGTTGTGCTGCTGCCATAGCAAACTCTGACTGCGCTAGGGCCATGTCAAAGTCAGTTCCACGATTCTGCATTGCTTCTTCAGCGCGCTTCTTGGCTTCATTGGCTTTGGCTTCATCAAGGTCATGTCCACGAATGGCTGTATCGGCCAAGACTGTGACATGATCCGGCTGCACTTCTAAATAGCCACCTGCAACGAATACAAACTCTTCATCACCATCAGCTTTTTCAATACGAACTGATCCTGGACGAATGCGTGTAATCAAAGGAGTGTGGCCGCGTAAAATACCGAGCTCACCATTCTCGCCGGGAAGCGCAACAAACTTAGCCTCCCCGCTGAAAATAGATTGCTCAGCACTTACTACATCGACGCGTATGGTTGACATAATTTCCCTAGATGAATTCGATTAAAGCTTCTTAGCTTTCTCGATGGCTTCATCAATTGAACCCACCATATAAAACGCTTGCTCTGGCAAGTGATCCAATTCACCGCTGCAAATCATTTTGAAACCACGGATAGTTTCTTTCAATGGAACATATTTACCTGGTGAACCAGTAAATACTTCAGCGACGTGGAAAGGCTGGGACAAGAAACGTTGAATCTTACGTGCACGTGATACGGCTAATTTGTCTTCTGGTGACAGCTCGTCCATACCCAAAATAGCAATAATGTCACGCAACTCTTTGTAGCGTTGCAATGTCATCTGAACTTCGCGGGCAACTTCATAGTGCTCTTGACCAACCACTTGTGGGTCAAGCTGACGACTGGTTGAATCCAATGGATCAACCGCTGGGTAAATACCCAAAGCAGCAATGTCACGTGACAACACAACTGTGGAGTCTAGGTGTAAGAAGGTTGTCGCTGGCGATGGATCGGTTAAGTCATCCGCAGGAACGTAAACTGCCTGAATAGAAGTAACAGAACCAGTCTTAGTAGAGGTAATACGCTCTTGCAATTTACCCATCTCTTCAGCTAATGTAGGCTGATAACCCACAGCGGAAGGCATACGGCCGAGCAACGCAGAAACTTCAGTACCGGCCAATGTGTAACGGTAGATGTTATCAACGAAGAACAAAATGTCACGGCCTTCATCACGGAACGCTTCAGCCATTGTCAATCCAGTCAACGCAACGCGCAAACGGTTGCCAGGAGGCTCATTCATCTGACCAAACACCATCGCCACTTTGTCGATAACGTTAGATTCTTTCATCTCGTGGTAGAAGTCATTACCTTCACGAGTACGCTCACCAACACCGGCAAACACTGATAAACCTGAGTGTTGTTTAGCGATGTTATTAATCAATTCCATCATGTTCACGGTCTTACCAACACCCGCACCACCGAACAAGCCTACCTTACCGCCTTTAGCGAATGGGCAAACTAAGTCAATAACCTTAATACCGGTTTCGAGCAAGTCAACAGAAGGGGAGAGCTCATCAAACTTTGGTGCTGGCTGGTGAATAGCGCGACGCTCTTCAGTGGCAATCGGGCCTGCATCATCAATTGGGCGACCTAAAACGTCCATAATACGACCCAATGTTGCTGGGCCAACTGGGACTGAAATTGGCTTGCCTGTAGAAGCAACTTCCATGCCACGACGTAAACCATCGCTTGCGCCCATAGCAATCGCGCGAACTACGCCGTCGCCAATTTGTTGTTGCACTTCAAAGGTCAAGCCTTTTTCAGCAAATGATTTTTCGCCACTATCAACTAATGTCAACGCATCATAAATGTTTGGCATTTTGTCGCGTGGGAACTGAATGTCCACCACTGGACCGATACATTGCACGATATTTCCGTTACTCATCGCATTTCTCCGCTTTTAATTCCTGAATTCTTCCGTATTCCTAAACGCTAACCGCTTAAACCGCAGCCGCTCCGCCAACAATCTCTGACAACTCTTTAGTAATAGCAGCCTGTCGTGTTTTGTTGTATTCCAATTGCAATTCGCCGATTACATTCTTCGCATTATCTGAGGCGGCCTTCATCGAGACCATCCGTGCAGATTGTTCTGAAGCCATGTTTTCAGCAACAGCTTGATAAATCATTGCTTCTACATAGCGCTTTAGTAGGCCATTCAATACAGACTCTGCGTCTGGCTCGTAGATGTAATCCCAAGAGTTTCCTGCCTTCTCTTCTGGAGTTAATGCGACCGACTCCAAAGGTAAGAGTTTTTCTAAAACAGGCTCTTGTTTCATTGCATTAACAAAGCGGGTATATGCCAGATAAACTGCATCAATTTCACCGCGCTCAAACGCTTCTAACTGGGCTTTAATTGCACCAATCAAAATATCCATATGTGGCGTATCGCCAATCTGAATTGTTTGAGAAATCAGTTTTGCCTTAGAGCGATTTAAAAACTGGAGACCTTTTGAACCAATTGCAGTGTATGCAATTTCAATACTGTTGCCGCCCATATCTCGCACTTGGTTTGCAATCAGACGCAATACGTTGGTATTTAAACCTCCGCACAAACCTTTGTCGGTTGTAACCAAGATTGTGCCAATTTTCTTCACTTCACGAGTTGCCATGTAAGCAGGGCGGAACTCAGGATTTGCTTTAGAAAGATTGGAGACAATTTCACGAATTTTTTCGGCATATGGGCGCGCATTACGCATGCGCTCTTGGGCGCGGCGCATCTTGGATGCTGCGACCATTTCCATTGCTTTTGTGATCTTGCGCGTGTTTTGCACGCTCTTGATCTTAGATCGTATCTCTTTTGTGCTTGCCATGATTTATGCGAGCCCTCTTAGAAAGAGGCTGAACGCTTGTAATCCTCAATTGCAGCACGTAAGGCGGCCTCGTCATCCTTGCTCAAATCTTTAGTCTCTTCAATACGGCCAACTAAATCAGCGTATTTAGATTTCAAATGATCTTGCAAACCTTTTTCGAATGGCAATACGTTCTTCACTTCGAGGTCATCAAAGTAGCCGTTATTCACAGCATAAAGTGAGGCAGCCATTTCCCAAACCTGCAAAGGCTTGTACTGAGCCTGCTTACACAATTCAGTAACACGGCGACCGCGCTCTAACTGCTTACGAGTTGCCTCGTCAAGGTCAGAAGCGAACTGTGCAAACGCTGCCAATTCACGATACTGTGCCAAGTCGGTACGAATACCGCCAGACAGCTTCTTAATAACTTTAGTTTGGGCTGCACCACCAACACGTGAAACAGAAATACCGGCATTAATCGCAGGGCGTACGCCAGCGTTAAACAAGTCTGTTTCCAAGAAGATCTGGCCGTCGGTAATCGAAATGACGTTGGTTGGTACGAATGCAGAAACGTCACCAGCTTGAGTTTCGATAATTGGCAATGCGGTCAATGAACCTGTCTTGCCTTTGACTGAACCGTTTGTAAATTTCTCAACGTAATCAGCGCTTACACGAGCAGCGCGCTCAAGCAAACGGGAGTGGAGATAGAACACATCGCCAGGGTAAGCTTCGCGGCCTGGTGGGCGGCGGAGGAGTAAAGAAATCTGACGGTATGCAACGGCTTGTTTTGTTAAGTCGTCATAAACGATCAGTGCATCTTCACCACGATCGCGGAAGTATTCGCCCATTGTGCAACCAGCATATGCTGAGAGATATTGCATTGCTGCAGACTCAGAAGCACTTGCTGCAACTACAACGGTGTACTCCATTGCGCCTAATTCTGTAAGCTTGCGTACAACGTTAGCAATCGTGGAAGCTTTTTGACCAATCGCAACGTAAACGCAATAAACGTTTTTACCTTTTTGGTTAATGATCGCGTCAACCGCTACAGCTGTCTTACCAGTCTGGCGGTCGCCAATGATCAACTCGCGCTGGCCGCGACCGATTGGAACCATCGCATCAATCGCCTTCAAACCAGTTTGCACTGGCTGGCTAACGGATTGACGTGCAATAACGCCTGGGGCAACTTTTTCGATAAAGTCAGTTAACTTCGTGTTGATTGGGCCTTTGCCATCAATTGGCTGTCCTAGTGCGTTGACAACGCGACCGAGGAGCTCGGGTCCAACTGGTACCTCCAAAATACGGCCAGTACATTTAACTGGATCACCTTCTTTAATGTGGGTGTACTCACCCAACACTACTGCACCAACGGAATCACGCTCAAGGTTCAACGCGAGTCCGATTGTGTTGTTAGGGAATTCCAACATTTCGCCCTGCATAACACCAGATAAACCATGTACACGGCAAATACCGTCGGTCACTGAAATTACAGTGCCTTCGTTGCGAAGCTGGGAGTCAACACCCATTTCGCTAATTCGGCTTTTGATCAGTTCACTGATCTCGGAAGGGTTGAGTTGCATTACTTACTCCTGGGTCTTATTTCGTATGTTCTTAATAGGGATAACTTATGCGCCAAGACTTGCTTGCATTTGAGCTAACTGTGCTTTTACAGAGCTATCCATCACTTCATCACCAACCTGAATGCGAACTCCGCCAATCAATGCAGGATCTACTTGGATAGTTGGGCGCAATTCTTTACCCCCAAAGCGCTTCTTCAAACTTGACAACAAATCATTCAGCGCAGAACCCTCTAATGGGAATGCGCTAGTAATCATTACTTCTGCTGCACCCTCGCTCTTATTCTTCATCGCCTCAAATTGTTTAGCAATTTCAGGAATAGCTGATAAGCGGTGGTTTTGATTTACAAGACTCAAAAAGCTTGCGATTTTGCCGTCAATCTTTGTCTTCACCATGCCAGAAAGAAGCTTACTTAAATCATCCGCAGATACTTTTGGATTATTTGATAAAGCGGCAACTTCTGGTAAGGAGGCTAACTGAGCCAATTCATTTAACTGCTCTAAACATGTGGCAAGCTCAGCAGCCTTAGTGCTTTGGAATAGTGCCTCAGCATAAGGCCGCGCAATTGTGGCTAATTCAGCCATATCAAAGTTCTGCCTTTAGTTGATCAAGCAATGTGCTGTGGACTTTTGCATCTACCTCACGACGCAAAATTTGCTCTGCACCTTTCACGGCCAACACAGCTACTTCAGCACGCAGTACTTCGCGAGCGCGCGTTACTTGTTGATCGGCATCTTGTTTGGCTTGGGAGATGATGCGAGCAGCTTCAGCCTGTGCGTTTGCGCGAATTTCTTCCGCAGACATTTGAGCGCGTTTTTCTGCCTCGGCAACACGCTGCACACCCTCTTGGCGTGCTTTAGTTAATTCTTGCTCGGCTTCATTACTTGCCAATGCGAGCGCTTCTTTACCGCGCTCGGCAGATGCCAAGCCATCAGCAATTTTGCTTGAACGCTCATCTAACGCCTTAACTAGCGGCGGCCACACGAAGCGTGCAACAACCCACCATAAGACGAAGAAAACGATCATTTGCGCGAATAGGGTCGCGTTCAGATTCACGATATTCCTTTCAGTATTGTTGAGAACAGTAGGATGACCCGATGGTCATCCACGCCAAAACAATTACTTAATAACTGCGAGCAGTGGGTTTGCAAAAGCAAACAACATTGCAACACCAACGCCGATCAAGAACGCAGCGTCGATCAAACCAGCCAAAAGGAACATTTTGGTTTGTAATTCATTGATCAGTTCTGGTTGACGGGCAGCGCCCTCAATGAACTTACCGCCCATTAGGCCAATGCCCAAACAGGCTCCCAATGCGCCGAGGCCGATGATGAGGCCAATACCGATAGCGGTTAGTCCTTGGATGTTGGCTAAGAATGCTTGCATGTTTACTCCTAAGTATTGAAAGTGAGGTTAAAAATAAAAAAGTTAATGGTGACTGTGGGCTTGCCCAATGTAAACCAAGGTCAACATCATGAAAATAAATGCTTGCAACAAAATAACTAAGATGTGAAAGATTGCCCAAGCTGAGCCTGCAATCACATTGCCGACGAAGCCAAGCATGTATAAATCTAAGTTAAAGGTCCACATGCTTCCCAAAAGGGCAATGAGCAAAAACAGTAGTTCGCCTGCATACATGTTGCCGAAAAGTCGCATGCCGAGGGAAACGCCCTTAGCAATATATTCGATGATGTTCAAAACCAAGTTAAAAGGTGCCAAATACCACTTTGCGCCAAAGGGTGCTGAAACCAGCTCATGCAAAAAGCCTCCAAGGCCTTTTACTTTGAAGCTATAGAAGAACACCAACAACAACACTGAAAATGACAGGCCAAAGGTGGCGTTCAAGTCGGTAGTAGGGACTATCTTGTGATGGGGAATATGAACCCCGAAACTACCAATAAATTGATTAACCCCGAAGATCCAATCTACCGGCACTAAGTCCAAGGTATTTAGAAGAATAATCCAGCAAAAAACAAACAGGGCCAGCGGGGCAATAAAGCTTCTATCGCCATGAACAATGCTTTTTGTCTGGTTATCGACCATCTCAACCAACATTTCAATTAAACATTGAAAGCGGCCAGGAACACCGGGAGATGCCCTGCGGGCGGCAAGAACCAATAGGAAAACTGTGATCAACCCCATTAAAGAGGTCCAAAAGATGGTGTCTAAATTAATGATGCTGAAATCAATAACTGAGGTTTGCGCCCCGCCGATATTATTGAGGTTTTGTAAGTGCTCAGCAATATAAGCAGTCGGTGTAAGCGGTTGGCTGGCCGCATGATGGGCCGCCCCTGCTGCTGCGTTGACTTCGCTAGACATCTCTAAACTTGTCCTTATCTATATTTACCGCCTGTTACTTCCAAAACCACACTAGCAGATAACACTTGAGCGTAGCCAAATAAGTGACAAGCAATGGAATCCATTTCAAATCAGGTTGCTTTAAGGCAAAGCCAATAAACAGGAGAACGGTTGCTAGAATTTTTATAAATTCGCCAGAAACCACTGCTGCCAAATATCCGCCAGGGCCTGATTTTACATTCTTTTTTCCCGCCTCTAAGCGCACCAAAAATAATGCTGAGGGTAAAAACCCAATCAAACCGCCTACCAAAGCCGAATAAGTATAAACGCTTTTGTCAGTCTGGTTAGAAAAAACAAAGCAGGCAGAAGCAATTATTAAGGTTAGTACTACCTGACTTAAGACGATCCACCATGAATTCAATAACCGAAAATTGAGCGGCTTTGCCTTACGCAATGCATCCATTTCCTCTTTACTCAGAGCTTTATAGGAGTCATCGTCAATTTCATTCCATTGATGCCTAGGAATGGGCTGTTCTTTATTCACAAAATTCATTTCTCGAGGCACAGTAAAAGGGCTTTAGTCTGCCTGAATACCCAGCTTTTTTAACAGGGAATCTAGCTCATCAAATTGGCTAAAACGTATTCTGAGCTCGCCACCTTTACCCTTGAACTTAAATTCCGCACTTAAACCTATCAAGTCTGCAATTTCTTGGGTCAAGCGGCGCATGTCTGGATCACGACTGGGTGCAATACCCGCCACTTTAGTGTTGGTTTTTTTGTCCCCAATTTGACCGCCAGCGAGCGCTAGAGCGGTAGCCATTCTTTCGGCCTCTCGTACGGAAAGGCCTTGGGCTGCAATTTTTTGTGCCAAGGCGACTTGGCTTGCCCCAGGCAAAGGCAATAGCGCGCGGGCGTGGCCCATATCAATATCGCCCGCCAAGAGCATGGCTTGCACTGGCTTTGCCAATTGATTTAAACGCAATAAATTAGTAACGGCACTACGTGACTTACCTACCGCTTTCGCCGCTTGCTCATGCGTAAAACCAAACTCTTCAATCAACCTAGCAAGACCTTGAGACTCTTCAAGCGGATTCAAATCTTCGCGCTGCATATTCTCAACTAAAGCCATTGCAGCGGCAGCCTGATCATTGGCGCCAGAAACTAATACAGGCACCTCTTGTAAACCGGCCAAAGTTGCCGCACGAAAGCGGCGCTCGCCGGCAATGATTTCGTATTTTCCTGGCGCAACCAAACGAACCAACAAGGGTTGCATCACACCTTGCTCGCGAATACTTTCTGCCAACTCTTGCAGTGCGCCCACTTCCATTTTTTGACGTGGCTGATATTTGCCAGCCTGTAATGCACTTAATGGCAAACGATTAATTTCAGCGTTGGTTTCTTTTGCTGCCTTGTCGCCGAGTAATGCCTCTAGGCCGCGACCCAAACCTTTTTTCTTGATTGCAACCATGATCTTTTTTAATATTCCTAGGTTTTACATTTGCTTAATGCGCTCAATCATCTCGGCACCAAAGTCTAAGTAGGCTTTTGCGCCACGCGATGATCTATCAAACGCCACCCCAGGAAGCCCATAGGACGGGGCTTCAGCCAAGCGGACGTTGCGGGGGATGATGCTCTTAAATACTTTATCGCCAAAGTGTTCAAGTAATTGATCAGAAACTTGTTGTTGCAAAGTCATGCGCGGATCAAACATCACACGCAATAGGCCAATGATCACCAAATCAGGATTTAAGTTTGCGTGGACCTGCTTAATCGTGTTTACTAAATCTGACAGGCCTTCCAATGCAAAATATTCACATTGCATTGGCACAATCACACCGTTCGCTGCACACAATCCATTGAGCGTTAACAAAGATAGTGCTGGGGGACAGTCAATCAAAATAAAGTCATAGTCATTCGCAACAAGCGCGAGCGCATCCTTCAGTCTTTGTTCGCGTGAGTCTAAATCTACTAACTCAATTTCTGCGCCTGCCAAGTCTCGGTTTGCCGGCAACACATCGTATCCAGAGCTCTCGCAAGGCACTGCGGATTCTTTTACAGACGAAAGACCAATCAGCACTTGATATACCGTGCTACTGAGGTCTGCTTTTTCAATTCCAGACCCCATCGTCGCATTGCCCTGTGGATCTAAATCCACCAATAAAACACGTTGCCGATGTCCAGCTAAACCAGCAGCCAAATTAACAGCGGTAGTAGTTTTTCCTACACCGCCTTTTTGGTTTGCAATACAAAATATTTTGGCCATAATTTTTCTTAAAATTGTCGTGCTTTAAAGGGGTGATTTTCTCACGGGGGATAAGACTAGCAGTCGTCGCTCTACCGCCAAATTTGGAATCTGCAAGGGCTCATCAGCTATTAGCCGCCAGTCGTCCATACAAACATCCCGCAACTCTTCGTCTGCGCGTTTTGCCTTCATCGCAAATATCAAGCCATTGGGCTTCAGCAGAGGTAGGGAGAGCTCTAAAAAGTGGGCCAGACTGGTAAATGCTCTAGAAATTACTGCATCAAACTGGCCTGGCTGTGATTTAGCCACTGCCTCAACGCGCTCGCTCAAGACTTGAATGTTCTTTAAATCTAATTTCCCACGCACATGCTGCAAAAATGCCGTTTTTTTACGAATAGCCTCAATCAAAGTCAAATGCCAGTCTGGTTGCAATATAGCAATCGGGATTGCAGGCAGGCCGCCGCCCGACCCAAGATCTGCGATTTTAGGATTTAATACCCCTAGAAAACGGCGCATTACCGGTAAAACTGTAATAGAATCAATAAGATGCAGTCTAATAGAGTTCTTTTCACCCTCAATAGCAGTCAAGTTATGAACCTGATTCCAACGGCCCATTTCCTGCAAAAAAAGCTCTAAATCAGCCATGTTGGCAGAACTAAGATTAAGACCCAAACTCTCAATGCCCAAAGAAACTAAGTCATTACTCATGGACTTCTTCTTGGGTGCGGCCTAAGCCCTTTTTAAGGTGGACTAATAGCAAGGAGAGTGCGGCAGGTGTGACACCAGATATCCTGCCTGCTTGACCCAAGGTGCCAGGCTTATACAAATTGAGCTTTTGCTGAACCTCTTTGGATAAGCCGAGAACATGGGTGTAGTCCAAAGCCTCCGGCAAAGGAAAGCTCTCGTTATGCTCTTGCCGAGCAATCTCAACAGCCTGCCTATCTATATAGCCTTGATATTTAATCGAAATTTCAACTTGGTCGCTAATTTGTTGTGCCAAACCCAAATCATCATCCAAGGCTCCGGGGGACCAAAGCCCTTCGGCCAAACTGGTGATGGCCTCATAGGTAATACCAGGGCGCCTTAAAAGATCGGCCAAACTACACTCGTGCGATAGGTCTTGGCCCAAAAGCTCAGAAACAGCCTTTGCTGAGCCATGTTTTGGGCCGATCCAAATATCTTGCAAGCGAGATGTTTCACGTGAAACAGCCTCTTGTTTCCTGCAAAACGTATTCCAACGGTAATCATCGACCAGACCCAGTTCGCGGCCAATTTTAGTGAGGCGCAGATCCGCATTATCTTCACGTAGGCTAAGGCGGTATTCCGCACGGCTAGTAAACATTCGATAGGGCTCTTGGACGCCCAAGGTAATAAGGTCATCTACCAAGACGCCGATATAGGACTCGCTACGCTTAGGCAGCCAAGGCTCTTTCCCTTTTGCCGCCAAACCAGCGTTGATGCCCGCAAGCATACCTTGGGCAGCGGCCTCTTCATAGCCCGTTGTGCCATTAATCTGGCCAGCAAAGTACAGGCCTGCAATTGCCTTAGTCTCTAAACTATGGCGCAAATGGCGTGGATCAAAAAAGTCGTACTCAATGGCATAACCAGGGCGCACAATTACGGCAGACTCTAGGCCACGAATGCTGCGAACCAAGCTCCACTGAATATCAAACGGCAAACTAGTAGAGATGCCATTGGGATAAAACTCATTAGTTGTTAGGCCCTCAGGCTCTAAAAAGATTTGGTGGCTGTTTCTGGAGGCAAAACGATGAATCTTGTCCTCAATAGAAGGGCAATAGCGTGGGCCCACCCCCTCAATAACCCCGGTGTACATCGGGGAGCGATCTAAACCACCGCGAATAATGTCATGGGTTTGTTCATTTGTATGCGAGATCCAGCAAGGGACTTGCTTAGGGTGCTGCTCAGGCCGACCCAAATAAGAGAAAACTGGCACTGGATCCAAATCCCCTGGCTGTTCCAACATCACTGAGAAATCAATGGTGCGCCCATCGATCCTGGGCGGGGTGCCGGTTTTTAGGCGGCCCTGGGGAAGCTTCAACTCTTTTAACCTAGAAGACAAAGAGGTGGCTGCTGGATCACCGGCCCGTCCACCAGCATAATTATTTAAACCTACATGGATCTTCCCGTCCAAGAATGTGCCAGCAGTTAGCACCACCTTCTTGGCCATAAACTTCAAGCCCATTTGTGTAACTACGCCCTGGACCTCATCGCCTTGGACCAGGAGATCATCTACAGCGGCCTGGAAAAGGGTCAGATTTTCTTGATTCTCGAGACGGCGACGAATCGCTGCCTTATATAACACCCGATCACCCTGTGCGCGAGTTGCACGAACGGCAGGGCCCTTGCTTGAATTCAATATCCGAAACTGAATGCCGGCCTCATCGGTAGCCGCCGCCATGGCGCCACCCATAGCATCAATCTCCTTAACTAAATGGCCTTTGCCAATTCCACCAATTGAAGGGTTGCAGCTCATTGCCCCCAAACTCTCAATGCTATGGGTTACGAGAAGGGTATCGCACCCCATTCGAGCAGCCGCAAGGGCAGCCTCGGTTCCGGCGTGACCGCCACCAACCACAATGACATCGAAGTTCTTTGAATAATGCATAATTTGCCTCAGATAGGGCGATGATCATAGCATTTTGTAGGTTTCACGTGAAACAAATCCAAACCCAAGTAAAAACATGCACAATCAATATTTTCTAAGTTATTGATTTAAATGAATATTTCTGTAGCAGGGTGGGCAAAAAATACACAAGGCTCAAAACTGCGCCGCACTTAAGATGGAGAACTGAGAGTCTTAAATGAGTACGGCGCCGCAGCGCCGTACTAAAAACCTAATAAAAAAGGGCTCATCCCTTGTTCTTAAAAAAGTGGATGATTTCACCAACTACACCTCTACGGAAGGCCAAAACACAAATCACAAAAATAAATCCGGTTGCAATAGTGCTCCAGGATCCAATGTTGGCTAGATAATTTTGCAAACCAACCACAATGCCCGCACCAACCACTGGGCCAAGAATGGTTCCCATACCGCCCAACAGAGTCATTAAAACAACCTCTCCCGACATATGCCAATGGACATCGGTCAGTGTTGCCAATTGAAAGACTAGGGTTTTCAAAGAGCCTGCAAGGCCCGCGAGCGCAGCTGAAATTACAAAAGAAATGAGTTTGAAGCGATCAACGTCGTAACCCAAAGAAACTGCACGAGGCTCGTTTTCGCGAATGGCCTTTAAAACCTGGCCGAAAGGGGAGTGAACCGTGCGAACGATCAACGCAAATGCTAGCAAGAAAATAACCAACACAAAGTAATACATGCTGACGTCATCTTTTAAATTAATTAAGCCAAACAACATTCCACGCGGCACACCCTGAATACCATCTTCGCCACCAGTGAATGGAAGTTGCACAGCCAAAAAGTAAACCATTTGGGAAAGCGCCAATGTCACCATCGCAAAATAAATACCTTGACGACGAATTGCCAAAGAGCCGATCAAAAATCCTAAGATGCCAGAGCCCAAGACGCCCGACACAATTCCAAACTCGGGGGACAGGCCAAGCTCTTTGCAAAGATAGGCGGTGATATAAGCAGAGGTTCCAAAGAATGCAGCGTGCCCGAAAGAAAGAAGTCCAGTAAAACCTAGCAACAAATTAAAGGCGCAAGCGAAGAGAGCGAAACAGAAGACCTTCATGGCAAACACTAAATAGATGAAGTCCTGAAAAGGCATCAGCAAGGCAATTAAAACCAAAATGCCATAAAGCAATTTTATTTTTGGGTTCACTTATTTCTCCCGGCCGAAAAGTCCAGCAGGACGAATAAGCAAAACGATTGCCATGATCACAAAAATTACTACCCCCGATGCTTCTGGATAAAACACTTTGGTTAGGCCCTCAATCAAACCCAAAGCAAGGCCAGTCAAAATAGAGCCCATGATAGAGCCCATGCCGCCAATCACCACCACAGCAAAAACCACAATAATTAAATTGGAACCCATCAAGGGGTTGACTTGAAAAATAGGTGCAGCCAAAACGCCAGCAAAGCCAGCCAAGCCAACGCCATAAGCATAGGCCAAAGAAATCATAAGGGGGACATTGATACCAAATGCTTGAAGTAGTTTTGGATTTTCAGTTCCAGCGCGAAGATAGGCGCCCAACTTCGTTCTCTCAATTACATACCAAGTAGAGAAACAAACCACTAAAGAGGCAACCACCACCCACAAGCGATATTTCGGCAAGATAATGCCAATCGACTCCAGTGGAATGGCGCCCTGCAGTAGTTCAGGGGCTGGATAACTCTCACCAGAAATTCCATACCAATGGCGGAACATGCCCTCAATAATGAGAGCCAATCCAAAAGTTAATAACAGGCCATAAAGATGGTCAAGGTGATAAAGGCGCTTGAGCATGGTGCGCTCAAGAATCAAACCAAATCCCGCCATAACCAAGGGCACCAAAATTAGTGCAAACCAATAATTAATTGAGAACTCAGGAAAGCCAAACCATTGACCAACTTGAGTCAACCCAATCCACGCAACAAAAGCGCCCATGGTGTACTGGGCACCATGAGAAAAATTAATGATGTTGAGTAGGCCAAAAATAATGGCCAAGCCCAAACTCAGAATGGCGTAAAAGGAGCCATTAATAAGCCCCACCAAGAGCTGGGCAACCAGCCCTTGAGGGGTAATTCCAAGAAGTTCAAACATGCTTATAAAAAACCAATTACTTGTTAGTAACCAACTTGCATCGTGACAATGAAAGTGGTTGTGTTGCTTCGGCAGCTGGAATCACCGCCTTGACGTTGTAATAATCCCATGGGCTAGTAGATTCAGATGGCTTCTTCACCTCTAGCAAATACATATCATGCTCAAACTTACCATCAGCACGGATTTTTCCTTTGAACAAACCATCATCAATATTGGTAGATCTCAAAGCCTTCATTACTGCTTGAGTGTCGTCAGTGCCCGCTTTTTGGACTGCAGCTAAGTAAGCAAGAACTGATGAGTAAACACCAGCCTGAACGCTAGTCGGCATACGCTTATGTTGCAAAATAAAACGTTTGGCGAATGCGCGCGTCTTTTCATCTTTATCCCAATAGAAACCTTCGGTTAAATACATGCCTTGAGCTGCATTCAAACCCAAAGAGTGAACATCAGAAATAAACATCAACAAAGGAACGACTGTTTGTTTTTTATTGATACCGAACTCTGAGGCCTGCTTTACAGAATTAACTGTGTCTTGACCTGCGTTTGCCAAGGCAACAACATCAGCACCACTAGCTTGAGCCTTCAACAAGTATGAAGAAAAATCGCTATTCGGGAATGGGTGCTTACTGGTTCCCAACACCTTGCCGCCATTAGCATTAACAACGTTAGTTGAGTCTTTCTCCAAAGCCGCTCCGAAAGCGTAGTCAGCAGTAAGGAAATACCAGTTCTTTTTACCCTGCTTAACAACAGCCTTTGCTGTGCCGTTTGAAAGCGCATAAGTGTCATAGGTCCAGTGCACGTTATTAGCAGTACACTTTTCATTGGTGATTGGCAAAGAAGCGGCGCCAGATACTAGGGTAATCTTATTCTTTTGTTCCGCTACCTCCATTACGGCGAGTGCGACGTTTGTAGACACCAATTCAACAATCACATCGACACCATCTTTGTCATACCACTCACGTGCTTTGTTTGCGGCGATATCTGCTTTGTTTTGATGGTCGGCACTCAACAGCTCAATCTTTTTACCAATAACCGCGCCATCTTTTGAAAAGTCAGCAATCGCCATTTTTGCAGCAATCACAGCACCCGGACCAGCCAAATCAGAATACGTTGAAGAGAGATCAGTTAAAACACCAATCTTAATTACGTCACCACTCACTTTAGATGTTTGCGCGAATGCTGGGTTTGAACCAAAAAAGGTTGCCGCCACCAGACACGCAGTAATTTGCTTTAACTTCATTTATGTCTCCTATAAATAACCACTAAACACCAAGATACTCATTTAATAAGCTTGCTTTTTCTGCAAGCTCATTTTGATTAACAACCTCAACTACATTGCCATGCTCAACCACGTAATGCCGATCAGCCAAGGGTGCGGCAAAGCGGAAGTTTTGCTCCACCAACACAATAGTGAAGCCCTTGTTGCGTAAGCTGGTAACCACCTCACCCAACTTTTGAACGATCACCGGTGCCAAGCCTTCGGTAATCTCATCTAACAATAGGAGTTTTGCGCCCGTCCTCAGAATGCGTGCCATTGCGAGCATTTGCTGTTCGCCGCCCGATAGTCTTGTACCGGGGCTATTGCGTCGCTCGTACAAATTGGGGAACATTTCATAAATCTCATCCAAACCCATGCCGCCAGATGCAATTTCTGGCAAGAGCAGCAAATTCTCCTCAGCACTCAAACTAGCAAAGATGCCGCGCTCTTCCGGGCAGAAACCGACACCTAAGCGAGCAATTTTGTAGGTTGGCATCGCAATAGTTTGGCTGCCATAAATTTCTACTGAGCCCGTTCTTTTGCTGGTTAAGCCTAAGATAGTTTTTAAGATAGTGCTGCGACCAGCACCATTGCGACCCAGAAGGGTAACCACCTCACCATCACGAACAGCAAAATTCACGCCATGAAGAATGTGAGACTCCCCATACCAAGACTCGAGGTTTTTAACCTCCAATGCCATTGTGCTCATGTGCCATCACCCCCGTGGCTACCCATGTAAGCCTCAACCACCAAGGGGTTGTTGGAAACCTCTTGATAGGAGCCTTCAGCCAATACCGAGCCTCGCTGCAATACTGTGATGCGGTCAGCTATAGAGGAAACCACCTTCATATTGTGCTCAACCATCAAAATGGTGCGGCCTTTGGCAACCCGATCAATTAGCTCGGTAACGCGCTCAACATCCTCGTGCCCCATGCCCTGTGTTGGCTCATCCAACAACATTAGTTCGGGCTCCATTGCCATGGTGGTGGCAATTTCTAAAGCTCTTTTGCGACCATATGCCAGGTTTAAGGTTTCCTCGTGAGCAAAGTCTGCTAAGCCCACCTCACACAAAAGTTGTTCAGCACGCTCATTGAGAACGCTTAGCGAGCTTCCAGACTTCCAAAAATGAAATTCGGTGCCCAATCCTCGCTGCAGTGCAACACGAACGTTCTCTAAAACAGTTAGGTGTGGAAAAACTGCCGAAATTTGAAATGAACGGACTACGCCGCGCCGCGCGATTTGGGCTGGTCGCTCTTTGGTGATATCAAAGCCATTAAATAAAATCTGGCCGCACGAGGGCTCCAAAAACTTTGTTAGAAGGTTAAAGCAAGTTGTTTTGCCGGCGCCATTTGGGCCAATAAGGGCGTGAATAGTCCCCCGAGCAACATCTAAATTGACATCACTTACCGCAGAAAAACCCTTGAATGTCTTTCCAAGGCCAATTGTTTTTAATATTGTTTCTTGCAAACTCAAATCCTTATACCCATCTATAGGCAAGAGTTTGAGAATACCCTAAGAGGTGATTTACTAATATAGCGATAACCCTAAAAACGTTGAGGACGTAATGATTAATTCGCCTGGGTAACGTTTAAAAATTTTTGGATTGCCAGCCTTGCCGCTTCATCCAAAACATCCATGGAAGCCCTTTGAGCTCCCTGAACAATCATAAGAGCATATGGTTTTGCAAGAGCGGCGGCCTCTGGACATAAGTGAAGTTCCTCACCAACTGCGGGCGATTGGCTGCGCCAATAATTAATAGCAGCCTCTAAATCCTGAATAGAAATAAACAGCATGTTGAAAAAATAATTTACTTCTTATCGAGAGACAGCATTGTGCCTCGACATTTTTTAGCGCCACAACGGCACTCATAATCCTTTTTCATTTGCTTGGTTACACGACCATCAACTCCGAGGGAGTAGTCGTAGAAAAGCTCCTCACCTACCCTAAGGTCTCTTTTGGCGTAGATAAATACGCGGGGCTCACCACCAAAACTTTCCTCTTGGGTTTCGCAAACTGGCTTGCAAGAATGGTTGATCCAGCGCGCAGCATTTCCACCATACTTCGCATCAATACAGCGACCATCTTCTAGGGAAAAGTAAAAAGTATGGTTCGGGTCTTTGGGGTCATGTGGGTGGCGCTTCTCAGCCAACTTCCAACTAATACGCTCACCCTTGTATTCAATGATGGCGTCACCCTTTTTAATTGGCTTCGCAACAAAAACACCTTTTCCATGAATAGGCGAGGACTTAACAACAATACGCGAACGATCAATTTTTGGAGCCACTAATTTCTTTTTACTCATTTAAATCAAACATCCAAATTGCGCGCAATTAAGGCATTTTTTTCAATAAAGGCGCGGCGCGGCTCCACCTCATCACCCATTAGGGTGGTGAAGACTTGATCTGCAGTAATTGCGTCTTCAATTTTGACTTGGAGTAGGGTGCGTGATCCTGCATCCATTGTGGTTTCCCATAGTTGGGAAGGGTTCATCTCACCAAGACCCTTATAGCGCTGACGACTGAGAACGCGCTCGGCCTCAGAAAGTAGCCATGCAAAAGCGGCCCTAAAGTTATGAATTGCCTGTTCCTTTTGGTTTTTGTCTGGGTCTCCACGACGCACTTTCGAGCCCGGCAGCACCTTGCCAGATAAAACCGCCGCCGCATTGGCGAGGCTTTGATAGTCATCACCATGAACAAAATCAGAGTTGATTGCCGACAACCTCAGGTTGCCATGAATACGGCGAGACAACAGTAATTTGTAGCGATCTGTGCGCTCTTCTTTTTGAACAATAATTTCAGGTGGAAGCGCTAAGGGATTTAAAGCGTCCGCGAGCGCTACACGCAAGCGCTCAGCCGATTCCTGGGCTGACTTTTCTGTATCTAGGTTTAGTTGTGTGCCAGAGGCAATCGCGCGCAAAGCATCTTCATCAATGGTGCGCGATAGGCGATCAACGATGGACTGAATCACTTGATAGTGTTTAGCCAACTCACCCAGGGCGGCGCCCTCAATAATTTCACCTGCGGGGGTTTGCAGTGATGCTGACTCAAGAGCAATCTTTAAAAGTAATTGATTGAGTTCGGCGTCATCCTTAATGTATTGCTCATTTTTACCAAACTTCACTTTATATAAAGGTGGTTGGGCAATATAGATGTGGCCACGCTCAATTAACTCTGGCATCTGTCTATAAAAGAAGGTGAGTAAAAGTGTCCGTATGTGACTACCGTCTACGTCCGCGTCGGTCATGATGATGATGCGATGGTAGCGAAGCTTATCCGCCTTATATTCTTCAGCGCCAATGCCCGTTCCAAGGACGGTAATTAAAGTAACCACCTCTTGGCTTGCCAACATCTTGTCGAAACGCGCCTTCTCCACATTTAGAATTTTTCCCTTCAATGGAAGAATGGCCTGGAAACGGCGATCTCTGCCCTGCTTTGCAGAGCCACCCGCGGAATCTCCCTCGACAATAAATAACTCAGATTTGGTGGGATCCTTTTCTTGGCAGTCCGCCAATTTTCCAGGTAGTCCCAGACCATCCAAAACACCTTTGCGGCGAGTCATGTCGCGAGCCTTGCGGGCTGCCTCACGTGCACGCGCAGCATCCACTATTTTTCCACACAAAATTTTGGCGTCAGCTGGGCGTTCCTGTAGATAGGCACCTAAGGCTTCTGCAACAATCTCCTCTACTGGGCCGCGAACCTCACTAGAAACTAGCTTATCTTTTGTTTGGCTTGAAAATTTTGGCTCTGGAACTTTGACAGATAAAACACAGGCAAGGCCTTCGCGCATATCATCGCCAGAAATTTCTACCTTGGCTTTTTTGGCAACTTCATGCTCATCGATATATTTGTTGATCACACGGGTCATTGCTGCACGCAATCCCGTCAAATGGGTTCCACCATCGCGCTGAGGAATGTTGTTAGTGAAACATAAAACTTGCTCGCTAAAACTATCATTCCACTGCATTGATACTTCAGCGGTAATGTTGCCACCTAAGTCTGATGGACGAATACCTTCAGCGTAAAAAATATTAGGATGTAAAACATTTTTTGTTTGATTGATGTATTCAACAAAACCTTTAACACCACCGGAAAAGGCAAAATCTTCTTCTTGGCCAGAACGCTGATCAATTAATTTAATGTGAACACCATTATTCAAAAACGAGAGTTCACGAATGCGTTTAACAAGAATTTCGTAGTGAAACTCAATGTTTCCAAAAATAGTTTCATCAGCCAAGAAGTGAACTTCTGTGCCAGACAGGGTTGTGTCGCCGGTAATAGTAATTGGTGATGTAGCAACACCATTTTCTTCTTGAACGTTGCGGTTCTGAATGACGCCACGCGCAAACTCCATGTAGTGCGCTTTACCATCTCGGCGAATGGTAAGTTTCAGCCATTTAGAGAGTGCGTTTACGCAGCTAACTCCCACACCATGTAAGCCACCAGAAACCTTATAACTGTTTTGATCAAACTTACCGCCAGCATGCAGCTCTGTCATTACAATCTCAGCCGCACTTCTCTTTGGCTCATGCTTGTCGTCGTATTTAATTCCAGTTGGTACACCGCGACCGTTATCAACGATGGAAATAGAGTTGTCAGTTTGAATAACAACGGTAATTTCAGAGCAATAACCTGCAAGCGCCTCATCAATTGAGTTATCTAAAACCTCAAAAACTAAGTGATGTAACCCAGTACCATCGGAGGTATCTCCAATGTACATTCCTGGACGTTTACGAACAGCCTCAAGACCCTCTAAGATTTGAATTGATGATGCACCGTACTGCTCTACTACTTTTTTTTCTTCAGTCATTTTTTTCTAAATTAAATACGCATTGGCATCACAACATACTTGAAATCTTCAGAACCAGGCAAAGTAATCACCGCACTACTATTAGCATCACCTAAGCTAATTTGAATTTTTTCATTTTTTAGATTTGATAAGACATCTAACAAATAGCTTACGTTGAAGCCAATCTCAACAACATCACCACTGTATTCGGTTTCAATCTCTTCTTGCGCCTCTTCTTGTTCAGCATTAGTTGATTGAACTGTAATTCGATTTGGTGACAAAGAAAAACGTACGCCCTTAAATTTATCAGTTGTCAAGATTGCTGCGCGCTGAAGTGCAGATTGCAGAACATCACGCCCAACCACTAGTGAGTTTTTGTGACCCTTAGGAATTACCCGTTGAAAATCAGGAAATTTACCTTCCACCAATTTTGAGATTAATTCGATATCGCCGAAGCTAAATTTCACTTGATTAGATGTGAGACTCATCTCCAACATTTCATCCGAATCCTCAAGTAGATGTTGGCACTCTAAAATAGTTTTACGAGGAATAATAATTTCCTGCCTTTGCCCAGAGCCCACCGGAGTCTCAGCCAACTCAACTTGAGAATAAGCTAAACGATGGCCATCAGTAGCCACTGCAATTACCTGCTTACCCTCAACAACCAATAGCATTCCATTTAGGTAATACCGAATATCCTGTTGCGCCATAGCGAAATGAACTTGGCTAACCAATTGGCGAAAACTCTTTTGAGTCATTCTCCAACTCGCAGTTACCTCACCAACACTTTGCATTACCGGGAACTCTGTTGCGGATAAGGTCTGTAAAGAAAAACGGCTTTTGCCGCTCTGTACGACCATCTTGTTATCTTTAAGGTTTAGCGCCACTGGCCCCTCGGGGAGTGCGCGCAAAATATCAAGCAATTTTCTTGCTGCAACAGTGGTGGTGACATCCTCAGCACCCACACCAAAACTTGCATTCGTAGTGATTTGGATTTCTATATCTGTTGATATAAAAGAAATTTTGTCGCCCTGTTTTTTAAACAACAGATTTGCCAAAATAGGTAGAGTGTGTCGACGTTCAACAATGCCACTAACAACCTGAAGTGGTTTTAATAAACTATCCCTTGAAGTGTTTACGAGTTGCATTGCTTTTAAATCCTTGTATATATCTTATTAGTAGTAGTAATAAGGCTTGTTATTTCGGTGGATAAGTCAAAAACTATATATAAAACAACCCACTAAAACCCAAAAAACCTGTGGAAAATTTTTGTATAAACCGTTCATAAATCTTGGATAACTTTTTATCAACACCCTATTTTTGCATGAAGCGCCATCTTTCCACAATTTATCCACACGCAATCCCCAAACTTATCCATTGAACTATCCACAACCTTATCCACAGGCAAAAAACCTAAGACTTTAAGGTTTGCTCGATAACGTGGATTTCGTGGTTAAGTTGCCCATCGTGGGAGCGCTCTTCCCCAATCTTCCGAACGGCGTGCAGAACGGTTGTGTGGTCCCGCCCCCCAAATAATTCACCAATTTCCGGCAGGCTTTTCTGTGTTAACTCTTTTGCCATAAACATGGCAATTTGCCGGGGGCGAGCAATATTTGCGGGGCGCTTCTTGGAATACATGTCGGCAACTTTAATGCTGTAAAAATCAGCCACTGCCTTTTGTATATTGTCGACAGAAATTTGTCGATTTTGTATGGATAAGAGGTCCTTTAACGCCACACGGGCCACCTCAATCGTGACCTCTTTGCCGTGGAAACGAACAAACGCCAAAATTTTTCTTAAAGCCCCCTCTAACTCTCGTACGTTAGATCTAAGGTGTTTGGCCACAAAGAAGGCCACATCCTCACTCATGGGGATGCCTTCGCTCAAAGCCTTCTTCATTAAAATAGCAACTCGCATCTCTAGCTCTGGCGGCTCAATCGCTACAGTTAACCCCGAATCAAAGCGGGAAATAAGGCGGTCATCAATCCCGGCCATTTCCTTTGGGTAGGTATCACTTGTAATAATGACCTGAGCTTTATTGCTTAAAAGCGCCTCAAAGGCATAAAAAAACTCTTCTTGAGTTCTCGATTTACCACTAAAAAATTGAATATCGTCAATCAACAGCAAATCAAGTGAGTGGTAGTAGCGCTTAAAGCGATCAAAAGCCTTTTGCTGATACGCCCTAACCACATCAGAGACATATTGTTCGGCATGAATGTAACGAATCCGAGCGCCAGGCTTTTCTTTCAAAAGGTGATTCCCAATGGCATGAATAAGGTGGGTTTTACCTAGACCCACCCCACCATACAAAAACATGGGGTTATATGAGGTGCCAGGATTGTGGGCAACCTGGATCGACGCAGCCCTGGCCAATTGGTTTGCCTTACCCGTTACAAAAGTATCAAAGGTAAGGTTGGGGTTCAATTTAGAGTGGTCCCCAATCTCAAAGGCCTGCTCTTCTGTGGAGTTGTTGTCTGTAGCTACAACAAACTCTTGTTGCCCAGGCGGCTCCTGAGTTGTGGCGACCCCCACCGTCTGGGCACCTAAACCCTCCACACTCAGCACAAAACTGAGGTTAATTGGATGGCCAAAATACTGATCTGCCAACTCTTGGAGGCGGTCAGAGAATGTTTTCTTAATCCAGTCAAGCTTAAATCTGTTTGGGGCTCCAACGATGAGTGATTGCTCACTTTCATCAAAAGAAACCAAGCTCAGGGGTTGGATCCAAGTTTTGAATTGTTGGGGGGAAAGCTCGCGAGCAAGCGCGCCAAGCGCGCCGTCCCAAAACCCCAGCGGGCTAGGTGAGTTCAAAGTAATCGGATTCTGTAGGTTGCTCATATTTTTGGAGGATCCATTGTAGCGATCCCATAAAGTTATCCACAAGCTGGAAAAACGTGGAAAACCTGTGGATAACTTGTGAATAACACAAAAACACCCATAT